>NZ_JBIDFL010000001.1:547066-567252 GCF_046635785.1 Gilliamella sp. CG16 | reverse complement strand
CAATAATGCGCTTCGTCTTTACTCATTGAAACAAGGCTAAACTCTGTGATAACACCGTAAATTGTTCTTGATTTATCGAGCTTATCAAGGGAACTGATCTGAGTTAACTTTAAAGGTAATTGACGAGGATGAAAAGTAAGCGATGCGGTTTGATTAAGTATCGAATCAATGGATATATGCTTATTTGGACTGGTAAAATGAAATGTATATTGCCATGGTTGGTTTAATTCTTCTTTACCTTCAAGTGATAATATTGATATTGTTGTCAGTAAATCTACACCATCAATTGAAAGGGAATAATTATTTTGCGCTGAGTTTTCAATTAACGATGAAGCACTCTCGGTCAATAGCTCCTGTAAATTCATCATATTATCCTTATTTTGCATTTAAAATACTACTTTCCAACCTAACTTCATTTTAAAAAAGTAAACTTGTGTTTATAAATGTAATTATATGTAAATGATTAACTAACCTATATAAACAAAATACGTGTTATTTTTGGACAGTCAATGGTTTTTTTGTGTTTTTTTGAAGTTGATCATAGAATTGTATGAATAAATTTTTGTAAGTTTTATTTTGATTTTAGCTTGAATAAGGATTTATAAAAAAGATTTAATATACAGCAGAGATGTATAAAAATTTATTTTTTATAACTAATTATAATTTTCATTGTTAGATTGTTTTCAATTTAATTTATATAAACCCCAACTTTTTAGAATAAAAGTCTGATTTTTCATTGAGTAAAACAATTATCGCTGTTGGTCTATGTATTTGTTGTCTGAGTTTTTCTAAACTCGTTTGATCAAGTTGAGGGATCTGATTTTTGATTTTTTCCCATTTTGCACGTCTTAGCGAAATTCGACTTTGCTCCCAGGCATATTCACTATGACTACAGTAAGGAATAATTTTTTCATTTTGTTGATAAGCTAAATAGATATCAACACTATCTTCTGATAAACGAGTCGCCACTTCGACTTCGTTATCCCATCCCATTTTTGAATCACGCTTATAACCTTCATTCAAATTTAATACGTTTTGATTGGCGATAGACGATTTACTTAAATTAGCCCCTTGAGCACCATGATAACCTTTTTGTAATCCTGCTGGTGGTTCAAGATCTTGTTCATAAACGGATTCAATTAATTGCCTTGCATCATCCGGCATTTTAATGCAACCTTTCTCGGATAGTGTCTTTTGGGTATACCATAAATGAGCCGGATTAGCGTAAACATAACTGGTATTTCGAAAGGCTGGATCGTCAAGCCAATTCGCGTTAGGTTCAGTTTGCCAATCTGGGGCAAGCACGGTTAGGGTAGGGGGATGGCGTTCATCAAACGATTGATTTTTTGCATCATATGACTTGATATTACCCTGTTTATCGCGAACATGCCGTTGTAAACGTCCAGCTCGTTGTATCAATAAATCTATCGGGGCAATATCGCTGATCATTTCATCAAAATCAAGATCCAAGGATTGTTCAATCACTTGCGTTGCTATAATGATTTTTCCTGCACGAATTTGATGATTCGATGTTTTTCCAGCCCATTGTAATGTTTTTTCTTCAATTTCCAAACGGTCACAATACGCAAAACGGCTATGAAAAAGTAGGATTTGTGTATGATCCAGTTGTAAATTGAGTTGAACTTGTTGATATAGACTAATTGCATCTTGTACACTGTTTTTGATCCAACAAATAATTTTACCTTGTTGTATTGCTTTACCGATTTTGTCTATACCTGCTTCAATATGGTTAATCCATTCGATATTTACTTGGCGTTTAACTTCTTGTCGGGTTTCAATCGCTTGTTTAACTAAGCCGTTATGATTAAGCTGTGTCATAAGTGGAAAAGGTAATGACTGTTCTAATTCTAAAGCTTGTTTGTTGCCAGTTAAGCCTTTATAAAAGGCATCGAGTAGTTTTTGACGCAGAAATAAAGGTAATGTTGCTGTCAAAATAATAACACTGCCACCTTGTAACGCATGGTAATGTAATAAGTTTTCGAGTAATTTTACCATGTAACTGTCATAAGCATGAACTTCGTCTAATATCAGTAATTTATGGCGTAATCCTAATAAACGTAACGATTGATGTTTGAAAGGCATAATTGCCATTAACGCTTGATCTAACGTGCCAACTCCTACTTCAGCTAATAACGATTTTTTTCGAGTATCAACAAACCATTCATTACATTCTCCACTCACTGATTGTTCACCTTTAGGGTATTTTTGCTGGCTAATTTCATCGTGATTTAAAATTGTTTGAGTAAAATGCGGATTCATATAGCTAGAGCCATGAGCCAGTACCAGCGAAGGATGGCTATCAGCTTGATATAATTGTTCGTAGACTTGAGCGGTACGTTGATAAATAGCATTAGCTGTTGCTTGTGTTGGTAAGCCGATATAGATACCCTGTGCTTTTTTAGCTGTCATAAGCCGATGTGCTAAAATCATTGACGCTTCCGTTTTTCCTGCACCCGTCACATCCTCCATAATAAAAAGCTCTGCACCATTATCAGAAAGTTGACAGGTTAACGCTTGTTGCTGTAGTGGTGTTGGTTTTTCAATGAAAGGAAACAAATTTTTAATATCACTAAAAGGAGTGATTGGTGAGGCTGTTGGTAAAGTGGCAATGGCTTTTTCTGCTTTCAACATCGCATGATTGTGCCAATATTCATCAAGTGCCATGGGCTGTGAACAAAACGGAAAAAATTGTTCATTTGAACCAAGCCAATCACTGATTACGGTTAAACCCGCAATTAACCAACTTATTTGTTTTAATTTTTTATGATAATTTATATCAAAAAAATGACAAGCATAGTGTGCTAGATTGTTATCGACAATAAACAATTGATTCAGTGCGATAATATAGTCTAAAGCCGATTGTTTATCTTGTTCATTAAATGATAAATTACCATAAGCTTCTCGTTCTGGTGGCTTGCCATGATGTCCCGTCATAATAAGCAGCCATGTGTCATATAATTCATCAATATCTTCACTATGTTGTTCAAGCTTAAGGTTTGGTTGGTGTTTAAGTGAGTTATTCCATAACCAAAAACCAAGCGAATCATGTCTAGAATTATAGCTTTTAGATGGATCGACGCTGACAAGCTGCGGTTGATTGTGTTTAAATAATGCTTGGAATCCATTCGCAAATTTACCAATATCATGCCAAGCTAAAAAATAAGCAAACCAAAGCGCTGCTTGATCGATATCTTTTGCAGAAAAACCAATTTGTTCAAATAATTGTGAAGAGTTAAATAAATTTTGTTTAACTATTTGATAACCACACGCGGCGACATCTAAGTTATGGTAAGCAAGTAAGTGATAACTACTGTTGTCAGAACTTTGATGGCATTTGCCCCAATATTGATAAAATGGCTGAGTCACTAAATGTATTCCTTGATTGTTTTGCTACTGTTTTAGTCCGTTTTTTTATTCAAACTTATTTAACTTAATAATTTTCATTAAATTTTGAAAAATTTAGTTTGTTAATATAATCTGTTTAGTATAAAAATGAAACAAAATCTTTTATACTGAAACATAAAGTAAATGTTAAACTTTTTTGATGATTAATTAATTAGTCAGATTATAATGGTTGTTGTACTGGGTGAATTTAGTGCTAATATTTAGATTTTGCTCACTTAATTGTAGTTTTGCAAAATAGAATATTTTAAATGATGAGGGTAAATAATTTTAGTCATTATCGATGACAATAAAATTTTGCGCTAACAAATAAATTTAAAATTGATTAAAACAGGAATTAAATTAGGATGATTCGTCAAATCAAACCCAAAATAAAATCAGTACTCATTGCTTGTTGTATGAGTGGATTTGTTATTATTCCTCAATCTGTTAATGCCAATCAAACAGAAGACAAAACAACTCAACAAGCGTCACAAGCAGCTGAACAGTCTTCAGATAGTCGTCAGCAAATGGCAGTGCGCAACGCCGTTCAAACGAACGAACAGATTTATCATAAAACTATTTTTTCGTTATTAGGCGAACCTAAATATCCTGACAATTTTGAACATTTAGAATATGTGAATCCAAATGCGCCAAAAGGTGGAATTATTAAACTAGCTGAGATTGGTTCGTTTGATAATTTCAATCGCTATGCCAGTCGTGGTGCGCCCGAAAAAAATTCAGGTGCACTATATGATACCCTTTTTACGAATACCGCAGATGATATCACCAGCTTTTATCCATTGATAGCAACGTCGATTACTTATTCTGATAGTTACCGCTGGGCTGAAGTTTTAATTAATCCTAATGCGCGTTTTCAAGATGATCAGCCAATAACCGCTGAAGATGTGGAATTTACCTTTAATAAATTTATGACTGAAGGTGTGCCTCAATATAAAGTCAGTAATCAAGGCGTGACGGTTAAGGCTTTAGATACTTATCGAGTTCGTATTGAATTGCCAAAATCCGATCGTGAAAAATTACTTTCATTTGTCGGCAGTATGCGAGTTATTCCAAAACATTTTTGGCAACATCATAATTTTTCAGAACCCTTAACGACCCCACCGGTTGGCAGTGGGCCTTACTTAATTAGTGATTATAAAATGGGGCAATATGTGATTTATCGGCGTAATCCTCATTATTGGGCGAAAGATTTACCCGTTAATCGAGGTTTAGATAATTTTGATGAAAAACGCATTGAGTACTATATGGATAGCAGTATTGCATTAGAAGCCTTTAAAGCCGGTGAATATGATTTTCGGGGCGAGTCTCAACCTAAGAATTGGTTTACGCAACATCAAGGCCATTATTTTGACACAAACGATATCATCAAGCAGGAAAAGCCGATAAAAACTGCCACCGATACAAGATGGTTAGCCTTTAATTTACAAAAAGATCTGTTTAAAGATATTAAAGTTCGTGAAGCGATTACGTCAGCATTCGATTTTGAGTGGTTAAATCGTGCTTATTACTATAACAGTTATAAAAGACCAACCAGTTTTTTTGAAAATACAATTTATGCTGCAAAAGGAATACCTACCGAACAAGAACTAAAATGGCTGAATATCTATAAAGATATTATCCCCGAACGTGCATTTGGTGATACTTATTCATTGCCTAAAAGTGATGGTCAGGGATTTAATCGTGAAAATTTATTAAAAGCCACTCAATTACTCAATCAAGCTGGCTGGAAAATTGAAAATGGCGTGCTTGTCAATGCAAAAACTAAGCAACCTTTTGAATTTGAACTTATTGCTTACCTTGGTGAAGATATTAAATATGCTATTCCATTTCAGCAAAGCTTAGCAAAATTAGGTATTAATATGAAAATTACGTTGTTAGATTCGGCTCAACACTTACGCCGTATGCGTGAACGTGATTATGATATGATGGCTCGTAATTATGGGGCAGTGAATTATCCAACGTCAGATCTGATGATTCTTTGGGGGAGTGAATATCTTAATTCGTCATGGAATGGATCAGGTTTACATAATCAAGCCATTGACGGTATCATCGCCGAAATCACCAAGAATGTCGATAATCAAGAAGCATTAATCCCACTAGGACGAGCGCTTGATCGTATTCTTACTCAAGAATACCCCATGATCCCCATGTGGTATAATAGCCAAACATTTTATGCTTACTGGAATAAATTTGGGCAACCAGACATCCAACCCACTTATGCAATAGGCGTGGATAGTTGGTGGTATGATGCTGATAAAGCAGCTAATTTATCTAAGAATAAGGAACATTGATATGCTCAATTATCTAATTCGTCGATTGATATTCATTATTCCAACACTGTTTGTTATTTTAACGATCAATTTTTTTATTGTACAAGTAGCTCCAGGTGGCCCAGTTGATCAAGCCTTAGCTATGATAGAAAATGATGCCAATGGTGGACAAAGTTTGTTACCCGGTGGTGAAAGCACTGCATCATCTTCGCTGCATCAAAAAAATGAGTCAAATTATCGAGGTGCTCGAGGACTTGATCCCCAAGTTGTGGCGATGATTGAAAAACAATTTGGCTTTGATAAACCCCTTTTTGAACGTTACATTGATACGCTCAAAAATTATCTTTCCTTTGACTTTGGTAATAGTTTTTTTAAAAGTGAATCGGTTTTAGGATTGATTGCTAAAAGCTTGCCTGTTTCGATTTCTTTAGGGCTTTGGAGTACGTTAATCGTTTATATGATTTCTATCCCTTTAGGTATTCGTAAAGCGGTTAAAGATGGTTCTGCATTCGATTTTTGGTCAAGTATGTTAATTATCATTGGTTATGCAATACCCGCTTTTTTACTAGCTGTTTTATTAATTGTATTGTTCGCCGGTGGCAGTTATTGGGATATTTTTCCGCTTCGAGGATTGATTTCAAATAATTTTGACCAACTCGATTTTTGGGGAAAAGTAAAGGATTATGCTTGGCATATCTGCTTACCAACCATTGCTATGGTGATCAGCGGTTTTGCTTCGTTGACGATGTTAACAAAAAATCTATTTTTAGATGAAATTCGAAAACAGTATGTTATTACTGCGCGTGCTAAAGGCTTAAGCGAAAGACAAATTTTATATAAGCATGTTTTTCGTAATGCGACATTATTGATTGTTTCAGGCTTTCCTGCTGCATTTGTTGGCATTTTATTTACCGGCTCGTTGTTAATAGAGATTATCTTTTCGCTTAATGGTCTAGGATTATTAGGCTACGAAGCGATTATACAACGTGACTATCCGGTAATTTTTGGTTCACTTTATATATTTACCTTAATTGGACTCATCACTAAATTGTTATGTGATTTATCTTACATGGTGATTGATCCACGTATTGACTTTGAGGCTCGTAATTAATGACCACTCACTATTCTATTAATCAACAACGTTGGCAACGATTTAAACATAATCGTCGTGGTTATTATTCGCTTTGGCTATTTTTGATTTTTTTTGTTATTAGTTTATTTTCAGATTTTATCGTTAATGACAGACCAATTTTTATCAAATACCAGAATAACTATTATTCACCTATTTTTCATTTTTATCCGGAAACTGAATTTGGTGGACAGTTTGAAACGCAAACTAACTTTTTAGATCCTCAAATACAAGAAAAAATAGAACAAAACGGTTGGATGTTATGGCCGCCTTTTCGTTATACCTATAATACATTAATTTACGATACTAACAGTACCTTTCCGACGCCACCTTCTGCATTGCATTGGCTAGGGACAACAGATGCAGGTTTTGATGTTTTAGCTAATATTTTATATGGTTTTCGCATATCGATGTTTTTTGCCATTCTTTTAACACTTTTTACCTCGATTATCGGCATCATCATTGGGGCTATACAGGGGTATTATGGTGGTAAAGTCGATATGATTGGGCAACGTTTCATCGAAATTTGGAGCGGATTACCTGTCCTATTTGTCATTATTCTTCTTGCAAGCATTTTACCGCTTAATTTTTGGTGGTTACTAGGTATTACTGTTTTGTTCGGTTGGATGGCATTAGCTGGCATAGTAAGAACAGAATTTTTACGTACACGTAATTTTGATTATATCCGTGCAGCAAAAGCAATGGGCGTTAGAAATTATAAAATTATGTTTCGTCATATTTTACCTAATGCCATGGTGGCAACTTTAACCTATTTACCGTTTATTCTTTGTGGCTCAATTACCACATTAACATCGCTTGATTTTTTAGGCTTTGGTTTACCGATTGATTCACCATCGTTAGGCCGTTTATTACTACAAGGCAAAAATAATTTGCAAGCACCATGGCTTGGTATTAGCGCTTTTCTAATTATTGCAACGTTGCTTTCCCTTCTGATTTTTATTGGTGAAGCCGTAAGGGATGCATTTGATCCAAACAAAGGAGTGTATCGATGAGTTTACCTTTATTATCTGTACAAGATTTAAGTATTGCATTTAAAAGACAAGCTCATCTCACTTCGCAAGTGGTCAGTCATATCAGTTTTGATATTCATGAACAAGAGACACTTGCATTAGTTGGTGAATCAGGATCGGGTAAAAGTGTGACGGCACTGTCAATTCTACGCTTATTGCGTAACGAACAAGTGATTTACCCAACTGGGGACATTTTGTTTGAAGGAAACTCATTACTGCATGCCAGTGAAAAATCACTTCGTAAAGTACGAGGTAATCAAATCAGCATGATCTTTCAAGAACCAATGGTATCTCTTAATCCATTGCATACTGTTGAAAAGCAGCTTTATGAAGTTTTGTCATTGCATCGAGGCATGCGACGTAACGAAGCCAGAAGCGAAATATTACAATATCTCGATCGGGTTGGAATCAAAGAGCCTAAAAATAAATTGTCATCTTATCCTCATCAATTATCGGGGGGAGAAAGGCAGCGTGTTATGATTGCTATGGCAATATTAACACATCCTAAACTATTAATTGCTGATGAACCAACGACGGCTTTAGACGTTTCTGTACAGGCGCAAATTATTCAGTTACTAAAAGAATTAAAAACAGAACTGAATATGAGTATGCTATTTATTTCGCATAATCTAAGTATTGTAAAAAAATTAGCGGATAAAGTGGCGGTAATGCAACAAGGTCAAATCGTTGAATATAATAATAAACAACGTATCTTTTTACGTCCGCAACATCCATATACTCAAACATTATTAAACTCTGAACCAAGTGGTGAACCTATCGTTTTACCTGAAACACCGGGGATACTGCTTAGTGTTAATCATCTAAATGTTGAGGTGACAACGCAAAAACGCTTATTTAGCAGTAAAAAGAAAAAAATTGTTGATAATGTCGGTTTTGTCATTCATCAAGGGGAAACCGTGGGGCTGGTTGGTGAATCAGGCTCAGGTAAAAGCACAACGGCAATGGCGATACTTCGGTTAATAAAATCTGACGGCGATATTTTATTTGATGGTCACCATATTGATCATTTAACCGCTAAAAAATTACTCCCGTTCCGTAGTCGTATTCAAGTGGTGTTTCAAGATCCTTTTTCATCGCTTAACCCTCGTTTTAATGTTGAGCAGATTATTAGTGAAGGATTGTTAACCCATAAAAAACTAAGTAAATCTGAACGTGAACAGGCTGTGATTGATATCATGCTTGAAGTTGGTCTTGATCCAGCTATGCGTTTTCGCTATCCAACAGAGTTTTCAGGAGGGCAACGTCAGCGCATTGCTATTGCCAGAGCATTGATTTTACGACCAGAATTACTCATCTTAGATGAGCCAACCTCATCTTTAGATCATACAATTCAGCAACAAATTATCCATTTACTTAAATCATTGCAACAAAAGTATCAACTAAGTTATCTTTTTATCAGCCATGATTTAAGCGTACTTTATACTATGTGTCATCATGTTGTTGTTATGAAAGAAGGAAAAATTGTCGAACAAGGATTGTGTGAAAAAGTCTTTTCTGAACCTGAAAATGAATATACAAAAACATTGTTATCTTTTTTCGATAAACCGATGAAGCTAAAAGCAAAAAATAAAACACTGATTTATTTAGATAAAATCAATGAGCAAGAAGAAAAAGAAAATAAAAAACTAAAAAATCAAGTCAATTGGGCAGACGCGTTGTTGATGCGAAAAGAGTAATGATAAAAATTAACGCATTAACACGCATTTTTAAAAATTATCTTAAATTAACTTTATCAATAAATTATGCAAAAACGAAGACTACCTTTTTTTATCGCACCATTATCCATATTGTTTTCAACTAATGTCTTAGCGCTGAATTGTCGTGATGATATTACTCAAAATCAAGTTGAAGCCAATAATTATATCTTCCAACTTTATGATTATCTTGATACACCAGCAACGGGAATAAAGCAAGAAATCAGAACGACAACGACCCAAAAAATAGGTATGCAGGAGAATGAAACGAATGCCAATCATTCATTAGAATATGATCCAAACGGACTAATTACGTTAAGTCATTATGAGCTGTATTCTGCTCAAAACAAACGATTATATTCTGAACATCTCCAAAAAATAAATACTGGTTGGGAAAATATTATCGAAGATTTTGAAGATAAAACTAACAGTATAACTCAGTTTACGACTGATAAAGACGGTAAAATTATTCAGTCTCATCAAGTTAAAAAAGCGGTTGATTTTATTTTTATTCAAAATGATAGTTATCAATATGATACCAATCATTGTTTGGTTAATAAAAATGTGCACTGGCAACTTAAAGAAACGGATGAGCAGGGTAACTATACCGGTAATGATTTGAATGGTGTTTCATTATTTACGTATGAATATCAAGATCAAAAACTCGCAAAAGTCGTGACTCAATTTAGTAATGGTTTAAGCAATGAAAGTGATTTTTCTTATCAATATGAAAATAATCGCTTAACGTCAATTCAATCTACTAATTTTACAGACGGTAAGGAGTCAGCTAACTATTTAACTCAATTACTCACCGTCAATGATAAAAAAGATTGGCTTTCGGCAAATAGAGTAAATAAACTTCAACCAGATAAGCAAGTAAACATCGTTAGACAAATCACTTATTATTAATCTTGAAACCATTAGCGTTATCATCTAATAACGCTAATTGCAATTTCAATTATTATGTTCTGACAAACAAAATAAAAATAGCGTGAATCGTCCATGCCAGCGCCAAACCAAAAGTTAACAGTTTTTCACGTTTAGGATGAATATTAAACTGGTGCAAAATAGTTAAAATTTGTTGTAATGCGCACCAAATGGGTAAGCATATCATCAACAGCAAAAAGATTTTACCCGGTTCGCTACTAACTAATTTTAAAATATAGGAACGTGTTTGGGCATCACCAAAAGGAATAATCATTCCAATGATAATCATCACAACCGGAACAAAAACAGCAGCCCACGTACCGCCTAAGGCATATAATCCTTTTATAACAGTATTATTCGAACGTTTAGTTTCTGATTCTTGAATTTTCATGATTTAAACACCACTCATCTTAATATCAATTTAATTAATAACACTGATACGGCAATTGTGATTATCCATAAACAAGCGATAAGTAACCAAGCTTGAGTTTGCTTATTATCAGTCGTTAATGATAATGCTTTAGCGACTTTGATAAACCATATTATGCTATGTAACAGTGCCGACAAGAGTGCTACACAATTAAGTGCAACCACAACGGGTTTTTGTAAAAAGAAGATAAAGCGGTAAAACTCATCTTGTCCAACCGCATTCGTGTACATACAAACAACCCCATAAGTTAAAACAAAACTGATCCATAACATTGAAAACGGCGTTATTTTGCTAATGATCGAAAAAATCAAGGATACCTTGGTTTTTACCAGCCCATTATCAAGCTGATGAGGATTGTCTAGGGGATTTTGATGATTATTTAGTGGAAATTTAGTGTTATTTTTAGGATTCATAACTCTCTCAACATTAGATTTATCTACCAGCTTTTACATTTTATATCAGTTTCATAATAGCTTTTAACAAGCAATTATAGTGGCAAACCGACTTGATGTCGCTAGTTTAATATAAGTAATGTTAAAGATTTTATCGTTCTAAGGTTGCACATAATGTGCGTGATTTTAATTATTAGAAAGCTATGCAAGAAAAGATTAAATTAATAAATAATACAAGCTATTAAATGCAAATTTTTTAAAAATTTGTAGTGGATCACATTTTTAATATTAATTTATCGTAAAATATGTAATTATTTGGTTAAATAAGGTTAATTTGTTTTTTAATATGAAAATCCCCACGGTAGTGGGGAACTGATTGTAATTTTTATCTTCTGCTGGTTTAACCCTATTAATATAAGGAACATTAGATATTATATCATAAAAGATACTGAGATAGTAATTTAAAAAAAATTTGTATTTTTATCTTCTGCCTTTGATTTTTTTGTTGCAATGATTTTTTATTGTAGTATATTAATCATGGTTGGTTACAAGATAGCCAATAGTTGCATGTAATCTCTATAAATTTGCATTTGTTGAGTGTACTGGAATTACTTATATTTTAAATTAAAGGAAATAAAGTTATATGAATATTATAAAAATTCTTTTTCTATTACTATATTTAATTAAAATCCTAAATAACAGCTTTTTTAAAAAAATATCATTGGTTTTTAGATTCAGAAAAAAAACAGATAAAAATAAAAATCGCAGCTATACATTCAGTTTTGAAATCAACAAATCAAATTTTTAATGTGTTGATTTTTTACGATCTGAAAACGATAATCGGTATCAGATCGTAACATCGATTTTATACGAAATTAAGGAGTAAAAGTTTGTCTTCTTTATCTTTATTAGACGAAAAATGGATACCGGTTGTTCATTTCGATGGTCACCTTAGTAAAATTCAACCCAGCCAACTGGTTGATGAAACCATTTCAGATTTAGCTTATTTAAGACCCGATTTTCAAGGTGCGGCTTACCAGTTTCTTATTGGTTTATTACAAACCACACTATCGCCCGAAGATAATTCAGAGTGGCGAGAATATTGGAATAATGGTTTTTCATTACAACAACTAACCGAAGCGTTTGAACAAGTCAGAACTGCCATGCAATTTGGCGCAACAAAACCTTCTTTTATGCAAGATTTTGCACTGTTAGATGGAAGAAATAAAGTACCTATATCGGGTTTATTAATTGAAGCCCCGGGCGAGAATGCATTAAAACGAAATACCGATCACTTTATTAAACGAGATTTCGTCAAGGCAATGTGCCCACACTGTGCTGCTATGGCGCTGTTTACGTTGCAAACTAATGCTCCGTCGGGTGGTCAAGGACATCGAGTGAGTTTGCGTGGTGGAGGGCCTATCACGACCTTAATCATGCCAGAACTGAATAAACCGACACCATTATGGAAAAAATTGTGGTTGAATGTGATCCCTTTAGATGATGAAGAAAGACCACAGCAGTTTGATGCATCAGTCTTTCCTTGGTTAGCCCCGACAAAGACCAGTGAACCACCAAAAAATTTAAGTCTATTTCCTGATCAAGCTAATTACTGCCAATCTTTTTGGGGAATGCCTCGGCGAATTGAGTTAGATTTCCATCAAACTGAGCAAGGGCAATGTGACATTTGTGGTGAAACCTCAACACAACTGATTACCCAATATCAAACTAAAAATTATGGCATTCAATATCAACATTGGCTACATCCACTAACGCCCTATCGCACAAATAAAAAGACCGGCGAGCAACTTGCGATTAAAGGGCAACCGGGTGGCTTAGTATATCGAGATTGGTTAGGTATGGTAAGTGCCAATGATGATATGCATTCGGCTAGAGTGGTTACCACTCATCTTGATCGAAACTTTAAAGATAAACAACACTATCATTTATGGTGTTTTGGTTACGATTTCGACAATATGAAAGCCCGTTGTTGGTATGAACACACATTCCCTGTGTACCCAGATTTGGCGGATCCTAACAGTGATTTAAAAGAGATAATCGCTCAAGTTTTAGCACTCAGTAAAGATACATTTCCGATTTTGAGTAAAGCGATGACGACAATCAATAAGCAGTCAGATATCCTTGAAATTGCCTTTTGGAAGGAGACTGAATTGCCATTTTATCAGTTTGTAAAACAATTGATTGAACAAAAAGATAATTCCAGTGGTCGGCAACCATTGTTAGTTGATTGGGCTAAGACATTATTAGATTATATTATCCAAGTTTATGATAAAGCTGCTTTTGGCGATCCCAATCAACCTTTTAAATACCTTAAGAATAATAAAACGAATCAAGAAGTTTGTATTCAATTCAGTGCCAGAGAAGAGTTGTTTTCTAATTTTTATAAACTTACGTATTTCAAGAAAATAAAAATAGCAAATAACCTTGCTTGTAAAATGGAGAACAAGATGTCTAACAGTTTTATGAAAAAGTCGATTATACTCAAAGAAAACCACAAAATAATTATTGATGATTGGTTTTCGATGTTACAACAACGGCAATATGGATTTAATGGGGGTACCTACAATGGAAGACAATTACGTGCAAATCTACGTCATGTAACGGACTTTTATGAAATATTCTCTCAAGAAGGCTATCGTATTTTAAATCAAGCTTTGGTTGATCAAGATAATGCATTCAATGATGACCAGATTCATCAACAAGCATTAGTTTATTTTTCCTGGGTTGCATCATTTGCCGATTCCAACAATGCTAATGCCCCTTTTGCATCACAATTAAGTGAAAAAGTTCGAGGTGGTGAACGTAACTTTTTATCTCGTTTATGCTTCGAACAACTTTTAGCCAGCCAAACGCCCGAAGAGTTTTGTTATCTCTTAATTCAAGCGATAAAAATACGGGGTAAAAATGGTGTCAATCTCTTTTCGTTGGCTGATGGCATCTTTTTATGGGTAAGAGAGTGGCATGAACGTCAACAAAATTTACCTTCTAATACTGATCCATTTAAACGTCTTTCTGTTCGTTGGGCAATGGATTACAACTCAACTAAAAAACCATCAAAGGAATAATTAATATGAGTACATTTATTCAATTACATTTACTAACGGCTTATGCCCCTTCTAATTTAAATCGTGATAGCTTTGGACGACCTAAAACCGCTGTAATGGGTAATAGCAATCGTCTACGGATTTCTTCTCAAAGTTTAAAAAGAGCATGGCGTACCTCAGATTGTTTTTATCAATCTTTAAGTGATCATATTGGTGTGCGTTCGCGTCAGTTTGCAAAAGATTGGGTATATGATCCGATGGATAAACACGGAATTTCTGAAAAAATAGCCAAAGAAAGTGCCATTAAAATTGCAGGACAATTTGGTAAACTTAAAAATGAAAAAAAACCAAAAGATCCACTGACTAATATCGAAATTGAACAGTTAGTCCATATCAGTAACGATGAACAACAAGCAATTGCCTCGTTAGTTAAACAATTGATTAGCGAAAAAAGGGTTCCAACAGATGACGAAGTTAAACTTTTACGCAAACAAAATAGCAGTGTTGACATAGCCCTGTTTGGTCGAATGTTAGCGGACAGTCCTGCATTTAATGTGGATGCTGCATGTCAAGTTTCCCATGCTTTGAGTGTGAGTGCTGTTGCGGTCGAAAGTGATTTTTTTACTGCTGTTGATGATTTAAACAATAAACAACAAGATGCTGGCTCTGCCCACTTAGGTGATCGTGGATTTGCCTCGGCGCTGTTTTATACTTATATCTGTATTAGTCGTGATTTACTTCTTGATAACTTAAATGGTGATGAAGCATTGGTTGAAAAAACACTAAAAGCATTAACCGAATCTGCTGCCAAAGTGGCGCCAACTGGTATGCAAAATAGCTTTGCATCACGTGCTTATACCTCTTATTTATTGATTGAAAAAGGTACTCAGCAACCACGTTCACTTGCTGTTGCTTATTTCAATCCCATCCACAGCCAAGATATGGTGAATGATGCTATTACAAGATTAGAGCAACAATTGAATAAGTTTGATCAAGTTTATGGCCAATGTGCTGATGATCGCTACAAACTCAATATTGAAAGTGGAGAAGGAACACTTGCTGCTGCATTAACGTTTGTTGCGCAAAAATAAGGAGCGGTCAAGATGATAAAACATCTTATTTTTCAGATTTATGCACCGCTTACATCGTGGGGTGAACCGGCTGTTGGCGAAGTTCGCCACAGCAATATTATTCCTTCCCGCTCGGCTGTATTAGGTTTTTTGGCGGCAGCATTAGGTATTCGGCGTAATGATGAGTGTATTGATGCTTTCAATCAGCATTATCATGTTGCAGTTCGCCCTTTTGTTGATAAGAGTCATTGGTTTAGTGATTTTCATACTGTTCAGATGCCAAAAGCGAATAAAAAAGACGTATTTTACACACGTTATGATGAAATACGTCGTAATCCTCAAGATCTTGAAACTCTACTTACCAAGCGTGAATATTACAACGATGTCTATTATCAAATTATTATTACCGAAACAAAAAGCGCCCCTTATTCTGTAGAGCAGATAAAGCAGGCATTATTAACGCCTGTCTTTCCACTTTATGTGGGCAGGAAAAACTCGCCATTGTCATTGCCATTAGCGCCGGTGATTTATGAAGGTGAGCTTAATGATGCTTTTGTCTTCGCTGATGACCATTATCGTCAATATCACCAATGTGATTCAATCCTTAAAGATTTAATTGATAGTGATGCTAACGAATATTACTGGGATCATCCTGATCAAGAAGCGCATTTTGACGTAATTAAAATACAACTTCGACAAGATCAGCCCATTAATCGGAAGCGTTGGCAATTTATCAATCGTCAGCAATATACAGGACACTTAAAAAGGAGCGAATAGATGTATTTTTCGAAAGTCGAGCTAAAACTTGAACGGCTTCCTTATGTGATGCAACAAAAATGGTGGTCTGCTGGTGAATATGCTATGCATCAATGGTTATGGCAACTGTTTCCTGATGAAAATAAACGTTCTTTTTTATTTCATAAAGATCAGAAGACTAAAAAACCTCTGTTTTATCTTTTATCTGAAGTTGCACCGCTTGCCAATCATGGGTTATTTAAAGTTGATACAAAACATTATGCACCACAATTAACAACAGGCATGAAGTTAAGTTTTTTATTACGTGCCAATCCTGTTGTCATGAAACAAGGAAAACGATGTGATGTGATGATGAACGCTAAGTATCAGGCTAAACAACAGGGATTATCATCGAATGAGATCAAAGCTCAGCAATATCAAGCGGCCATAGATTGGTTGATTAAGCAAAGTGAAAAGTGTGGATTTTCATTACAGCAAAATAATCATTCAGCAGTCTGCTGTAATGTTATCAGTTACAACCAACATCTGCTTAATAAAAAGTCAGAACTTGAACCTATTAGTTATAGTAGTGTTGATTTTGAAGGGGTTTTAACTGTTACTGATCCAAAACTATTTTTAGCTACACTTTATCAAGGTATTGGTAAAAGCAAAGGATTTGGCTGTGGACTATTTTTAATCAAACACTGTCAATAGGATATTTGATATGGTGTATGTTCCACTGAATCCTATTCCTTTAAAAAATAGAACATCAATGATCTTCCTACAATATGGACAAATTGATGTTTTAGATGGTGCTTTTGTATTAATAGATAAAACAGGCGTTAGAACCCACATTCCCGTTGGTTCTATTGCTTGTATCATGCTTGAACCCGGTACACGAGTATCACATGCAGCGGTTAGATTAGCCGCAACTGTGGGGACACTGTTAGTCTGGGTAGGTGAGGCTGGCGTCAGAATGTATTCGACAGGTCAACCTGGGGGAGCCCGTTCGGACAAATTACTTTATCAAGCAAAATTAGCTTTGGATGATGAACTTCGTCTAAAAGTTGTCAAAAAAATGTTTGAACTGCGATTTGGTGAGCCGGCTCCTAGCCGACGTTCTATTGAACAATTACGAGGTGTTGAAGGCGCTCGTGTACGTGCAACTTATGCATTACTAGCCAAAAAGTATCGTGTTAAGTGGCATGGACGTAAATATGATCCCAAAGATTGGCAAAAAGGTGATACGGTCAATCAATGTATCAGTGCTGCTACTTCTTGTCTTTATGGTATTACCGAAGCAGCGGTTTTGGCAGCTGGTTATGCACCAGCTATCGGTTTTGTGCATAGCGGAAAACCGCTCTCGTTTGTTTATGATATCGCAGATATTATAAAATTTGATACAGTGGTACCCAAAGCGTTTGAAATTGCAGCTAAAAATAGAGCTGACCCTGATCGTGAAGTGCGCATTGCTTGTCGCGATATTTTTAGAAGTCAAAAAACATTGACGACATTAATTCCACTGATTGAAGAGGTATTATCCGCTGGAGGTATTGAACCTCCACCGCCTCCTGATGATGTACTACCACCTGCGATTCCAGAACCTCAATCACTTGCCGATAGTGGCTTTAGGAGCCATTAATCATGAGTATGTGTGTTGTGGTGACTGAAAATGTCCCACCTAGATTAAGAGGACGCTTAGCTATTTGGTTATTAGAAATCAGAGCTGGTGTTTACATAGGTGATATTTCCAGACCGGTAAGGGAGATGATTTGGCAACAAATCATCGAGCTTGCTGAAGAAGGGAATGTTGTACTTGCTTGGGCAACCAATACTGAGTCTGGATTTGACTTCCAAACTTATGGTACTAACAGAAGAGTGCCGGTAGAACTCGATGGACTCAGGTTGGTATCTTTTTTACCTATTGAAAATCAATAAGTTAAAGTTCTTTAAAAATTAAAAAAATCTGGTAGAATTTCGTGGTCGCTATAAGTTTAAATAAAACAAATAGCTACGTTTAGAGTGTTCCCTGTACACACAGGGATAAACCGCCAAAGGGATGCCTGCCAAGGAGTCGGTTGTCGTGTTCCCTGTACACACAGGGATAAACCGCTCGTGAAAGAGCGGGTTTTACACAAACCGATTGTGTTCCCTGTACACACAGGGATAAACCGCCCCAGTTTACGTGCTGCATCGATATGCAGTTGTGTTCCCTGTACACACAGGGATAAACCGTATCTGAATTCGCTTGAGTTTTCGCCAAATTTGTGTTCCCTGTACACACAGGGATAAACCGCCCTCGTAACCACTTTTTAACGATGCTTTCATGTGTTCCCTGTACACACAGGGATAAACCGCGAATGTTACACAACACCCGTTGATAGATTAGCGTGTTCCCTGTACACACAGGGATAAACCGTTTTCTCTGATTCAGTGGACGGGACATTAAACGTGTTCCCTGTACACACAGGGATAAACCGCTGACATCGGCCGATTCAACCGTTGACGAGTTGTGTTCCCTGTACACACAGGGATAAACCGGGGCTCACCACCGATGCAACAACGTGGGCAAAGTGTTCCCTGTACACACAGGGATAAACCGGATCTCCTCAAATATCTTATGTTAAATCATTAGTGTTCCCTGTACACACAGGGATAAACCGTTTTTTCTTTATCTTCTTTAACTTTGGTTGCAGTGTTCCCTGTACACACAGGGATAAACCGTTATATTTCACGGTTTATAGGGTTTATTTGGTGTGTTCCCTGTACACACAGGGATAAACCGCAGGAACTAGACTACGCCGCTGTTTCTCGGCTGTGTTCCCTGTACACACAGGGATAAACCGCACGTCAATTTATCGAACGCTATTTTACTAATGTGTTCCCTGTACACACAGGGATAAACCGGGCGTAGTCTTTCTATATTTACTAAATTATGCGTGTTCCCTGTACACACAGGGATAAACCGGGTACCAAATCTCGTGGAATTGGCAGGAGATGTGTGTTCCCTGTACACACAGGGATAAACCGGACAAATAAAATGGCAAGAACAGCAAAACCAACGTGTTCCCTGTACACACAGGGATAAACCGGAAACATATGACAAAGGGCGAAAAGAAAAAAAGTGTTCCCTGTACACACAGGGATAAACCGCAATGGTTGATGCCGAACGCGTGGTCGAACGGGTGTTCCCTGTACACACAGGGATAAACCGCACGTATTTTTCAAATTTAGACAATTCAATTGGTGTTCCCTGTACACACAGGGATAAACCGATCAAGTATAAGATCTTTTGTTACAATAAATTGTGTTCCCTGTACACACAGGGATAAACCGGCACAGGCGGGCGTAGTAATAAAAAAAATGGTGTGTTCCCTGTACACACAGGGATAAACCGCCAGTTATTAAAGGCACAAGCAAAGCTGTATAAGTGTTCCCTGTACACACAGGGATAAACCGATGGAAAATGGATTCTTGTTGAAGATAATCGAGTGTTCCCTGTACACACAGGGATAAACCGCCATTTCATGCCTTGTTAATATTATCGAATATGTGTTCCCTGTACACACAGGGATAAACCGAACTCAATCCACATAATCCGATCTTAGAATGCGTGTTCCCTGTACACACAGGGATAAACCGTATCGTATTGTTTCGACGTTCCGACGATTAATTCGTGTTCCCTGTACACACAGGGATAAACCGGCTTAACTATGAAAAATAATAGTATCAATATTGTGTTCCCTGTACACACAGGGATAAACCGTTATACCGGGAGCGAAATAATGAATCAGATTGGTGTTCCCTGTACACACAGGGATAAACCGCGCAAGACTTAGGGAAAAAAGTCGCCTTTTTAGTGTTCCCTGTACACACAGGGATAAACCGAATTTTAAGAGGTATTCGATTAGATCCTGAAAGTGTTCCCTGTATACACAGGGATAAACCGACCCTACCCAGTCCTATAAATCACTCAATAAAGTGTTCCCTGTATAC